>NZ_CP054483.1:0-4393 GCF_016865215.1 Macrococcoides bohemicum | reverse complement strand
ACGATTTTTACACGAATTGCCTTTGTGCTGTTTTTTCTTTTCAAGACTTTCGTCAGCGACCATCATCATAAATGTATTGCACTCCTTAATTAGTTCTAGTGTGTTGGCAGAAACCAAATGCTCTGAAACTAGCTTTTCCATGAAGTAAGCTAATACACCATTTTTCTTCTTTTTCTTCGTGTGCTTGATCATTATGTCTTGCTTTTTTGGTTCAGTTCGCTTATATTTAGTCATATAACTTAAGTTAATAAACGCCAATTACGGCACTCAAAAACTTGCACCTTCCTTCCGTTTTGAATTTTTTACTAGACATCTAAAATTCTAAAACACTATTAGGAATTTTGCAAGTTTTTGTTGTTTAAAGCCTTATGCAGCAAGGGCTCAAGACCGTTCAGGGTAAATCAGAGATGTTACCCTTATATCAAGATAAGAAAGAGCATGTTTTTCGCTCCGCTCAAAACACTAAAAACCCATAAAAAAAGCACCCCTTTCGGGTGCTTTTTTTATCTCTCCAAATCCATATTTCTTTTTTTGGCCGATTTTTGTTGTTTTGCCAATTTATCCAGTTCAGCAACACGCTCCAACGAAAATTTATTTTCTTTGGCTTCAGAACGATCGTGAACGTGCCTTATTTGGCTTCCAGGCAACTTCTCCTTAATTTTATCGGTCCATCGTCCAAATGCACTCTTAAACGCTTCAAAATCGTTTGTAAGACCTTTGAAATGTTCTTTGGTGGTTTTATATATATTTTCGATTTCGTCCGTTAGAGAGCTTATATGAGATTTTAGAACGGTGTTTTCTTTTTTTAGATGAGTATTTTCTCTACTTTCTTTTTCCCATTCCGCCAAAAGCACTTTATTGGTTTCTTTGAGCATTTTATTTTCTTTGGCAAAATCAGTATCCAAAACCTTTGAAATTTGCTTTGTTAATGCTTCTTTTTGCTCTGCTCCACTTACATATTTTTTATAATCATCTTCATCCATAAGAATTTTTCCCGTTGGTTTTTTCACTGTTTTCATTTTTTCTTTCCCCAAAAAATTTCTTTCTCCAGTTGGAACTTCAACGTTTTTCATTTGCCTTTTGACTGGCATTTTAATTTCAGGAACAGACACTTTTTCATTGAGTATTTTCAGTTCTGTTTTTCGTTGGGATAAATCACTTTCAAGCTGCTTGATTTCTCGCTCCAAGTCTTTTTTTTCTTTGTAGTCATTCACGTCTTTATACTCGTTTGTGCCAACAATTTTCCGCTCAATGCCACGCTCCAATAATAATTTTTCTAGTAAAAGGACTTCTTTTTCTCGCCAATCTTCAAACGGGCGAGTTTTATCAAGCAACGGATCTTGTTGAGTAATGGCTCGGTCAAACGAAACTTGCTTTTCAAGTCCACGCTTATAACCGTCTGCAACTGGCACAAAATTTAAATGCATGTGTGGACTGGCTTCGTCATTATGAATGACCGCATTATAAATTTTTAAGTTGGGGTTTCGCTCTTCAAACCCTGCAAACCATTCTTCCAAAATTTCATTTGCTTTTTCAAAATCAGCTTTACTAGAAAAATCATCTTTATCGCCAACTTGAATAATCATTTCTTGCTGCAAAGAAGTTTTTTTACTGGACTGAATGTGTTTAAAATAATCATCAATTTTTCGGTCTTTGCGTTTTTGTTTGGCATTATAATTTTCCAAGGCTTCGCCAAATTCTTCTTGATATAATTCTTTCAAATCTTGTTGAACCAGATATTTATTTTCACTCGATCGCTCTGAATCGATGTGAGAATTTCGCTCTTTTTCTTTGTCGCTCATCGTTCGATTATTGTGTTTGATATTTGTTTTACTCGTCGATTTTTTCATGGAAACAGACATACTCATGACGAACCACCACCTTAGGGAAATGGTATAAAAAGTTTGTTACTTTGTCAAAGTAACCTTTTCTGTATTGTGACAAGTCGCTTCGCTTGGTCATCACAATGAAAAGGGTCTGCGACGCTCAAAGGCATTCCAGCTTGCCGCTGGATCAAGTGGAAAATCGCCACTTGAAAAACACAAGACCTTGCCCCTTTTTGAAAAGGGGCAAACACCAAAACAGCCTCCTGCTTCCTCAGCAAGTTGGCTCGAAAACCGTTTGGAAATCATCAAGGTTCGGGTAGTATTTTTTGAGAAAACCGCTCAAAAAATCTCCACCCTTTCCCCCTTGACGATTCCCATTTTTTCCGTTGCCGAATAGTAGCCGACAGCTACACTCAGCAAGTCCCAAAAATTTGTCGCTGTCGCCTTAAAATTTTAACGGAAAAAACCACTGAAAATAAAAAAGACACGAGATTGATCTCTCGTATCTTCTGTATCTTTTTTCTAAACAATCGCGCCCGATAGCTTAATAAAAAGTGTTTGTCAGATAAAATTACTATAAATATTTCGAGTGAAATTCGTCATTTTCTCATCATACATGGGGTATTTATAACCTAGTGAAGAAGCAACTTCCTTGGAGTAGGCTCTAAATAATTCACAACATAACTTAAAGGATTCCCAAGACTCTATATAACCGGATTGCGAATAGGTGTTAATCAGTTTTTCTAACTCGGCTTTAGGAAGATAATTATTAATAAATTTGTAGTTCTTCCCTATACTAAAATTAAATCCTTCTCTTATACCAACTTCCCATGACATCATTCGTAAAAGTTCAGGGCGAAGAATTTGATTGAAATGATCCAATGCAAAGAAAAGCTCTTTTCTAAGTAAGCCTTTTGCTACATAGGCTGATACATTCCAAAACTCATTACAGCAATCATCAAATTCTTGCTCAGATGGTTTTTTAATCCAATATTTTTTGTCACTTGGATCAATTTTTTTATTGATTCGATTATCTTTATCAATCAATATTTCCATTAAACCATCTGAATTAGATAAATAATCGTCAAGTTCATTTAGAGGTATTAAAGTTAAATCAATCTTAATGCCATCATTAAAATACATGATATAACTAAACCAATTCCCTAATTCTGATGGGTATAGCTCCATATCTTCTGGTTTTTGCATAAAAATCAAGTCACCAAATACTTCAAGCCAAAGATCATCTTTCTTATAAGATTCCATATTTGTTACAAAAAAAGAAATATCATAATCCTGGAAATCATCTTTGGGAATATTCGTATTTGTTCTGGACCCCTCAAGAATTGATAATCTGATGGTATCATCATTCATAACAATATTTTTAAAAAGGTTCATCATCTCATTTTCTTCACGCATATAAAGTCCCCCTTTTAAACGTTTTCCCTTTAGCTTAACCAATTATTTCAAACCCACATTATTCCGCAATAAGTTATTCCACAAAATGGCCCGTTTGTTGAACAGCCACTACATTTTTTTAATGAATTACATGTATTCTACCATCATGAAAAACTTCAACTGGTTGATAGCTATTTATAAAACTTAAAGAGTCCTTGATATAGCCATCTTTTGCAAGTTTTTCACGACCTAAAAAATATTCTTTTTCGTCTAAAATCAAATGATAAAAAAAGACTTCATCGTCACCGATCATTTCGATATTTGCAAGGACAAATTTTTCACCATATTTCATTGCAAAATATTTTTGAGCTTCTGCATAGCTATTAAATTCAGGAATTTCTGCTTCAGCTTGTCTACTAATTTTCAAATTAATCCACGTCCTTTTCATCGATTAATTGCCCGTTAACTTCTTTCAGTTCTTCATCTGTCAGCAGACGTTTTTCAATCTCCAAATACTTTTTATCGCCCCAGTTATACATGATGGCATAGACATATTTCGTCATGTCTTTTTCTTTGTATCCGTCCAAATCCCCATCTTTAAATTTGGTCATCGCTTCTTTGAAAAGACCCGAGAAAACTATCAATCTTTTTCCCTTCAAGGCATTGTAAAACACTTCAAAAACGTTTTGATTCTGTAAATAATCGCTATCTTTTGCCGAGTATTTGGCAATCTCATAAACTTTATCATCACGACCGTTGCGAACTTTTCGCACGTCAACTTGTGTAATCAGTGGATTTTTCGTGACCAGCTGCCACAATTCGAGCCACCGATCCCGAGAAATATATTGTGTTGTTTGAGTAAAATAACTTTTATTTACGGCAATTAAGACGTGAAAATGTGGGTGGTAATCGTCACGCTCTTCGTTGTATGTAATTTCTAGTTTTCTAGCGTAACCTTTAACTACTTGACGCACTTCCTTACGTTGCATTAAACGTTGAAATGATTGATTGTAATGCTTAATTTCATCGTTCAATTCTTCTGCAGAAACGTTCGGAGCAGTCAGCGTTAAAAAAATAAATTCCTTTTTTTCTTCTTGCTTCAAGTAAGCCATCATTACGGACAATGCTAATGCATCTTTCCTTGCTTTCTTCCATGCACAAATTGGACAGAA